>NZ_AP023058.1 GCF_016629565.1 Nitratiruptor sp. YY08-10 | reverse complement strand
TTCGTCATATTGCACACGCATATTCGTCATATTGCACACGCTTTTCGTCATGTTGCACACGCATATTCGTCATATTGCACACGCTTTTTTTATTTTTATGCTTTTTTACTAATACATAAGTATTTAAATGTTTAAATATTTAAGTATTTAGCGTATTAATAATAGATTTTGTGTGCAAAAAGTAGTTTTTTATTATATTGCACACACTTTTTGATAAAAAAGTTATATTTCGTCATATTACACACGCCTAACATTTCCATTTTTTTATGTATTTGTTCCAGCAATTTGCTATTTCTTCTTTATCTTTTCCCATTGCTTTTAAAAATTCCATATAAAATTTGTGGATACCATTAAGTGTATTGTTTTTGATTTTCTTTTCTATCTCTTTAACATATGTTGGTAAGTTCTCTTTATCTGATTTAACTCTATTTAAAACATACCAATTTGCAAATTTTTTAATGCTTTTTTTTGGTATAACGCACTCCTCATTTGGATAAATATTGCTATTATCCCAGCCAAATACAAATTTCTTTTTTTCTTTGTCATAAAAGCAATGTATATATATGCCTGTAATATTTTTTATTTCTTCAATACCCCGATTAATGCCTTTTGCTGTTTTGCTTTCATGTGGATATTTTTTATTAAAAATATCTGCTGTATGTTTATAATTTGTTCCAAACATTGCATTGATCTGCTCTAAAGTTTTCTCAACTTTGCCATATCCAAAACCCTCTTTATTAGGCAAATCATAGTATCGTTTGTACATTTCATAAAGTTTTAATCCAAATTTGGTTTTAAATCTTTTATTGTATTCAAGTTCTATTGGAGTATATCCAGTCTTTTGTTTAAGAAATTCAATCATTTTTGAGCTTATTTCTATTTCGATTTCATTTTCCTTATCTTTATAGATTGTTGCTTCATTAAGAAAACTTACAATAGCCATTTTTACTTCTCTTCCCTTATAGTTAAAATCCCTTAAAAAAAGCACATTCTCTTTTAACTTTTGAAGCACTTTATATATTCTGTCATCGTTCCTACCATTCCTATCTAATCCTAAATATGCTCTTAACTCTGGTAGTTTCAATGTAAATTTTTCCCCTTTTATTTCATAGAAGTGATATAAAACATTTATCATCTTATCGGGTAAAACTTCTTTATCTGTTTTTTTAATATAGCCATCTGTTAGACTATTATGTTTTTTGACAATAGGGTATTTTTTTAGTTTTTCTTTCATCATTTCTCCCTTTTCGCTTCCTTTGCTTCCATTTCCAAAAAGAGCTGATTGTGCTTTTTCAGATATTGGTCCATAAATTTTCTAATCTCTTTACTTGCATCACTATTTTGATACTTTGCAAGTTTTTTGAAAAGTTCCCATTTTTTCGTATTTACTCTTATGTTTACAACTTTCATTTCCATTATTTTTTCTCCTTTTTATGTAATTATTATATACCTATATTTTAGATAAAATATAGGTATATATCAAGATTAAAGCAAATATTTTTTTGGTTTCATATATTCAAAAAAAATTAAAATGAATGTGTTAAAATTTGCTTGCGATAGAGTCACATTGTGAAACTTCATTTAGGTCTTGTGGGTTGTGTGGGTGGGTATCAAAATGAAGGAGTAACAATGTGGCGTTGGTGGCTTATATTGCTATTGGTAGCCTTATTGGTTACCTATGCGTATTGAGGGGGTGGCTTCCCCTCAATACTAAGCAATATAAGCCCTCTATCGCTATTATAACATAGAAATTATCTTGATAATCCAAAATTTTGATTTTGTTGTTCTTGCTCCTGATTTTCTAACTTCTCTTTAATTTCAATTACTTGTTTTTTTAGTTCATTATCTTTTACTTCATCTTTTTCTTTTTACTTTCCATCTCCAAAAACAATTGAGAATTTTCAGCCAAATATCTTTTTATGAATTTTCTTATCTCTTTACTTGCATCACTATCTTTATATTTTGCAATTTTTTTGAATTTATCCCATAAATCATCTTCGACTCTGATTGTTTTTTGTGTCATTCTCTTGTCTTGCATGTTTTCTCCTTTTGCTGTATAATGAAGTTATAAATCTCCAGCTATATGCTGGACCACCCGCTTTAGCGGGGAATTAAAGTTTTAAAAGCTCTTTTATCCTCTCTTTAAGCTCAATAAAATCGTTATTAGACATTTTTCCAATTTTTCTTTCTAATCTGTTTGCATCAAATGCTCTTATTTGTGATAAAACTGCATAACTCTCTTTATTTTCTTTAAAAGAGAATTTGTAGTGAAATATGTCATCTTTTGCTTGAGAAGTAAGAGGAATACCGATAAAAAAGAATCTATTAAATTTTCTCAATATCAATACAGGTCTTAAAAAGAAATCGCCTTTGCCATTTTGTTCATAACCGATATTCTTTCCAATCCTTATGTAATAGATCTCTCTTTCTTTAAAATGGAGTGGATAGTTCTTTTTGTTCGTTGATTTTTTAATTTTATTCCATTGGTCAAAAGGATTTACTTCTTCCATTTTATTCCTTAATGTAATTCAATTACAAATATATTATATTTGCTTTGTAATGACGAAAAGCTTAAAAAGATACTCTTTTCTTAAAAAGTTTTGGCTATCTGGTATTGAAAAGTGGGATTTTCAATAAATGTTACAAGGTATCATTTTAGATTTTTAGCTTATTAAGAATGATTTTGTTTGTTATAATGCGGTGCGGTAGGTTGTCATTGGAGCTCTCCGCACGGGTTGGTGGGTGGGAGTTGGGATAGCCCAACTGAAAGGAGCTCCAATGAGCAGGATAATTTTAATCCTGATTTTGGTAGCTTTGATAGTCACCAAATGTTGGTAGGGAGTGCCGCCCTCACCTTACGTCTACCGCTGTATAAGTCCAATACATATGGCACTCTTTATGATTTTCAAGAAGGTATTGTACCGGAGATTTAAAATTAAGAGAAGAGTGGGGGATTTTGGTATTGTAATCGATGAGCCATTTTGCTAATTTTTTATTAAATTCTTCTAAGTCTGTAAAGAGTACATCTTCATAGTATTGAATGAATTGTTCTTGAATAGTTCTATTAAATCGTTCATTGTGTGCATTCATTTGAGGGCTTCTTGGATATGTCCAGTAGTGTGTAAAGCCTTTTTGTTCCAGCAGAGCGTCAAACTCTTTTTTAAATTCACTGCCATTATCAGAAAGAATTGCAAGTGTACGTTTATGTTTGATGGAAGTTATTCCATCGATGAGAGCTTCAAGGGCGTATGCAGTATGTTTTGCTCTTTTGGATGGAATTGCTACTGCGAATGCAATACGTGTAAGTGGGTCTATCATAGTAAGGATATATCGTTTTATACCGTTTGAGACTATTTGGATGGTATCTACTGTCCAAAGTTCAAAGGGTTTGGATTTGAGGTTTTTTGGTTTACGATTTTTTACTACTTTTTTTTAGGTTTGACTCTTCCTTTGGAGTCTACTCTGTAAGGAAAGAGTCTCATTTTATCTGGTGCTTTTGCGATTATTCTCCCTATTGTTGATTCTGATGGTGTTTTAAGACCTCTTTCTTCACAAAAGGGTTTTAGTAGATGGTAGAGTTTTGCCTTACCGATGTTGGGATATGCTTTTCTTAATCGTTTTATCTCTTTTATAACTTGTAGTAGAACTTTTGACTCTCTTACTCTTTTTGGTTTGCGTGATTTTGGATTTAAGGCTTTTATATCATCATCTGCATCTTTTAATGCTTTTTTCCACCGAAAAAGCGTTCTTCTACTTACTCCAAAAGCATCTATTGTAGCTTCCAATCCATACTTTTGCCAAAAGTCGAGTATCTTTTTTTCTTCTTTTTGCCTCTTCGCTTATCATAAGCGAATTGTAGTAAATTCGCTCTAATCTTTTATACCCTTTGAGCCCTGGAAATGTGTATTTGATTTGCACTCCTCATTCCCTTTTAAAGAGTGCCAGATCTGAATGAACTTATGCATTATTTATTTTATGGCTTTTATAAAAATTTTCTTCATCTACCAATAATATGAAAATGATAGTTGTTATCATTATAAGTATTTTATAAGTCAAGAGACCCTATTATTTTATTACGATTTTCATATTCAATAAAAAGGAACTACTATGACTACAGGAATCAAGAATAAACAGGCAAAAAAAATTCTCACTGACGCATGCATTATATTTTTAAAAGCCAGATATTCAAAAATAAAAATAAGGAAAAAATCATGACAGTAGTAACGGCTTTCTTTAAATAGCAATTATAAAAAATGCTCTCTTCTGTGCTGTTTATTAAATTTGTGGGTAGAAACGAACTATCATGCTTTAAAATTTGCAAAAGGAGCAATCATGATTTATCCCGCTGAATTTATCATTACAGAATTTACTGACGGGTATGTAGAAGAGGATTTTTTGTTTCATGAATTAGGGTTTGAGTATGCATTGGATATTTTGGAAATTCCTGATGAGTTTCTTGAAGATGTTGAATATATTGCAGATGAGGGATTAAAAATCTATCTTGATGAAAGAAAGATAGAAGAGTATATAGGTATGGATTGGTATTACAATCTTTTACCTTATGAAGCAAAATTAACTATATAAAGGATCCGATTATGACAAAAATTATCTATGCAACACAAACGGGAAATACAGAAAATATAGCAAACCAAATTGCCCAAAAAATTGGTGAAAATGTAGATGTTGTCGATATTGCAAACGCAACAAAAGATGATTTTGAAGATGCTGATTTTTTGATTATGGGAACTTCTACTTGGGGCGAGGGAGAATTGCCTGATGAGCTTGAAGGAGCTATGCCACTTATTGAATCTTTGGATTTAAAAAATAAAAATATCGCTCTTTTTGGCTTGGGAGATCAAGAGGAGTATGGGGAATATTTTGTCAATGCTTTGGGAATTTTGTATGAAAAACTTAAAGAAAAAGGAGCCAATATCGTAGGTTTTACTTCAACCGATGGGTATGAGTATGATGAAAGTAAAGCTGAGATTGAGCCAGGAGTTTTTTGTGGATTGGTTTTGGATGAAGATAATCAAGATGATCTTACCGAACAAAGAGTCGATAGATGGCTTGAGGAAATTAAGCCCTATATAAAGTAGAAGTTGGCAATGCGGCTATCTGGATTTATCATAAAAAATGGGAGAATTTATGAGATTCTCCCTAAGACCTGTTACTTTGAAAGTATAAGTGAAAGAAGAAGGCTTTTTTTTGAAATAATCAATTTTACATTGCCAAAAAGTTTTCGCTTTAATTTACAAGAGTATGATTTTACAAACCAAAACATAGCTCAAATTTTTATGCAAAAAATTATCTCACTTCTACCCTCTTGGGAAATTGCATTGCCATTTTTAATGCAAAAAGAGTTTCAATTTTTAATAAATTTAGATGAAATGTTTTTATACATTGTCTATAAAAGAATTTTAAAGAAAAATCCTAAAAAATTTGTCTCAATACAACCTCCATTTATCTATATTGATAATGGTAAAAGAAAAGTAAGAATCCATCCTCTATGGAAATCCAATTTTAATAAAACTACTATAGAAAAAGAGATGCAAATAATGGAGAAAAATGTAGAGCACTATATCGTTCTTCCAAAACAAAACTACTTTTACCGCTACAAATCTATCTACCACCAAAATTGTGAGATTTTACGCATTGTGCCATATTCATTCTCTTTTTTTAAAAGAGCCAAAGCCGTCTCATAAACGGCTTGGCTTTTTATATCGACTCAGCAGATACAATCCCAATAAAAGTAAAGCTACGCCAATTTGAGCGGCTGCTGTCTCAATTGTTGGGGAATATCCAAAATAATCCCTTAAAAACTGCCAGTTTGGCAAAAAGATTGATGGAGTAGCACTTATAATATTTGCCGTTTGCAATCCTCGAATACCGGCACCTACAAATATAACTGCAAGGATAGATAAAAGAAATCCTGTTATTTTAAAAATAAGATTAATCGGCAGTTTTTTTATACCCTTTATTAGTAAAACAGCCACAACGATAATAACTGCCAAACCAATTACAAATCCTATCCATACCGCTTGAGGATAAGAATCGTGAGCTAAAGCCTCATAAAAAAGCACTGTTTCAAATCCTTCACGATACACCACCAAAAATCCTATAAAAAGCAGGGTAACAACACTTCCTGTTTTAATAGATTTTTCGCTCAGTTCTTTTGTGTAAGCAACCCACCCTTTTACATAGGTATTATGAAATATCCAAGCAGTCACAAATATGAGCATAATTGCCGCAAGCAAAGCACTGCCGCCTTCAATTAGCTCACGATTTGATGTTGAAATGCTAATAATCTC
This sequence comes from Nitratiruptor sp. YY08-10, assembly GCF_016629565.1. NCBI lineage: Bacteria > Pseudomonadati > Campylobacterota > Epsilonproteobacteria > Nautiliales > Nitratiruptoraceae > Nitratiruptor > Nitratiruptor sp. YY08-10. The sequence continues at coordinate 20,759 of NZ_AP023058.1, read as the reverse complement.
TTTTGCCACATAATAAGTTGCAATTGAAGCAAAAGCCCCTAAAGCTACACCGCCAAAAAGAAAGATTTTATCTCTTTTACTATTAAAAAGTGTAAGCAAAACTGCCAAAACTAAAACGGCTTCAAGACCTTCACGAATAATAATCATCATTGATTGAAACATAGAATTGGCATAGGAAAGTTTTGATTCTAGCTCAATTTGAGCTTGTTGTAACTTTTCTTTCAATATTGCTATAGTTTTTGGCAAATTCTTTATATCTTTATGCGCAAGCTCATATCCCAATCCTTTTATATCACCAAAGCCATCCCAAAAAAGCCCTTCAATTTCAGTAGCCAAAGCCGGATCTCTTGGTTTTAATCGCACCTCAATATCTGGATCAAAAAAGCTGTATGCTTCAAGTCTAAAAAAATCAGCCTGTTTAAAATTATTCTCTTTTGCCATTTTTAGCATTGCATCTAAACTACTGTTTATGTGAGAGACTATCTCTTTTGGAGTCTCTCTTATATCTTTAACTCCTGTGGCAGTGAGCACAATCTTTTTCGCTTCTTTTGTTAAAGTTTTAACCTCTTTTTTATTTTTCTTTTTTTCAATATTAGAAATAATTTTTTCATAAATTGCAAGCAGTTTTTGAAAATCTTCTTGATTAATATTGGAAGATAAAGCTAAAATTTTTTCTTTTGCTCTTGCACTAAAAATAACAGCTTCAGTATATTCTAAATTATTTTTTATATTGCCTTCATCATCTATGCCATTTGAGTAATCAAAGGCTGTCAGTTTATTGTATCTAATGAATGACTTTACATTTGCTTGGAGTTCTTTAGGTGAGAGTTTTTTTGATTTAAGAAGTAAAATCTCTTTTTGCAAAGCAACAAGCCCCTTTTTAAAGGCATCTTTGTCCTTTTCTTTTATCGCTTTTTCAAGCTTGCTAATATCGATATTTTTACCAAGTACAGTAAAATACTCTTTTATAAAAAAAAGCTTTTCAAGTGGTTTTTGATTTATTTTCAAATCCGATTTTTCAAGTGCGATAAAAAGTTTTTTGATCTTTTTAGCAAATAAAATCTCTTTCTTTACATCTTCATCAAAATCCAGCATATCAATTAGATCAAACATCTTTTTATCATAGGCATTTGATTCAAGTTTTACAATGAGCTTTGCTTTTGCTTTTAAAAATGCTTCTAAACTTTTGGCACTCTTTATAGCTTTCAATTCTCTTAAAAAATTAAGTTTTTGTGCTGTACTTTGAAAAAAATCAAACTTTTCATCCAAAAAATTTTGATGCTGTAAAATTGCCATCTGTTTGTGAAACAGCTCTTTATCTAAATAGTATCGTTGCTTCCAAAGCTCCATACCAAAAAGAATCTGAATACATAAAGCAAGGAGAAAAACTCTTTTCATCTATATCTCCCTGCTATCTTGTGCCATTAAAAATTTTGGTATAGGAATGTTTCTATGAAGTGATTTTATAATCAGCTCCTCATAGGCAATCTTATACCAAAGTTTTGCCTCAAGTTTTTTAACTTTTTTCCCATTTAATGGGACTTTATAAGTAATTATTTGAAATCCTCTTGGTGGAATAGGAGGTCTTGTTAAGATAATATCAGCTGTTTTAAAAGTTAGGTGATCCATTATAATATTGCCTTTTTTGTCCAAAAATCTCTCTGCCCAAATGACAACATCTTTTTCTCTATCACTCTCACCACTATTAAAAATTGTGCTGTTATTTTCATCAATAGCTTTTAACTGCAACCAGATATGTTTTTGATCTATTACTCCTGTTGGCAGGTTATGTCCAGCTCCTACATTACTTACCTTTACTTTGACTTCAAGCTCATTGCCAATTCTTTTTTGAGAGATAATCTCTACTTTTGCTGCTGCTTTTAAAAACTTTTCTGTTGTTGGTCGCTGTTTATCCATTAACTCAAAATATTTTTTTACACTCACTCCTGGCAATACTCCACCTCTTATAAATAAAAGCTTCTCTTTTAAACTCGTATCTTGTAATACATGATTTCCTCCCCAAAAATTGTGTGAATATTTTTTTGGTTTTTTTATGATTCCTTTTTGCAAATTGGAAATAAACTCAACCGGTTTATAGTTCATATGGCAATCTTGGCAAGTAATATTATTTTTTGCATACCAGCTATTTTTCCATTCATCATAAGTGCTTTGTGCTTTTAGCACTTTTGTTGAAGGAGTTACTGGAGGATAATATCGTTCATTATGGCATGCTCCACAAAACGCTGAACTTCTTAAAAGCTCATTTGTTTTTGCACTTCCAAAGGCTCTTGCATGGTCTCTTGGACTTGCTAGGATGGCTGAGCCACTTAAATTATCATACGCTTTATTTAGATCAAATGTAACTGCTCCATTACCAATTTGTGGATCTGCTTTTGTAGCTGTATGACAAAAGACACATGCCAAACCTTCTGTTTGCACATCGCTTGGCTCTACACTTATAATTGGGTTATTGCGCCCCATAGCAACTTCCATAGGGTTGTGACAGCTGTCACAAAATCTTGAAAGTTCCCTTCCATGATGCCTTTTTTTAATTTGAACATTTGCTTCTATTGAATTGTCATATACTAAATCTCTACCACTGATACTATGCAAAGATGGCACCCATTCTTCAAACTCTTTTTTATGACATTTTACACAAGCTGAAGAGCTTGGAATAGCCTTTGGATTTCCCATTTTTCCATCAGCAGTTGCCAAATGTCCTGGGAAAAATGGCTGATCTTTGCCCCAAGGAGTTGAGTAAAAAAGAATATCTTTAACATCTACTCCCTTATACTCTTTTTTAGGTGTAAGTATGTAAATTATACCTACACCTAAAAGAGAAAAGATAAAAGAAAAAAGAATAATCTTTTTATATTTTTTCATCTATTGTCCTTGTGTTTAAAAGATAGATGCAAAACAAAAAGCAGAGTAAAAAAAACCGCTATAATCAAGTGAATATTGGATATAAAATCATAAGTTTCAAAGCGGTAATAGAGTGGTTTGAAAAAATAGCTTAAATACGGAATAAAATGGGCTAAACCGCTTACAAAAAGAACTATTAAAAGTGCTACCATAAAATAAGAAAGATTTACAAAACTTGAACTATTTGCTCGCAATTTTGCGGTTTTGATATGTTTTGGAAGAGTATAGAGCAGATAGAAAACAAAAAGCACACCCAGCCACAAATGAATATTTAAAATAGTCTCTGCGGCACTCCAATTAAGTGGTGCCGCAAAGTAGTAGACAAATCCGCTCACAAGCATTACCACTGCAATGGCAATGGTATATAAAGCATAGTTTTTCATTACACATTTGGCTTAATATGTAGTTTCTTAGCCGCTTTTGCCATAAGTGCGCTTAATCTATCTGCCATATCTTGAGCCTGAGATGCATAAGCATCTGCATCTTCTGGTTTAAAAATATGCCCGGATTGCTCTTTCATATAAATGTCATCCACAAATGAGACCAAATCATAAAAAGCAAGTCTAATTTGACTATCTAGTTTTGGATCGACTTTTTTAAGTTTTGGATGAATCGCCGCTTCATATGCAACTTTAAGCCCGCCACTGATTCCTTTGATATCAAAAATTCTTGAAAGCGCCACAAAGGCTTCAGATTTACCAAGGATTCTACTGTTTTTCCAATCCTCAAAATAATCGCCCATTGTCGGTATCATTGTAAGCTCAGCCGTAAATACATCGGTGAGATTCATTTTAAGATTCTTTACTTTGTCTTTTAACTCTTTTGTATACTTTTCAAAATTATCCGCTACGCATTTAAGCCATTTTGCATTCGGAAGAGCTTCTCCTTTTGTAATCTCTCCATCACCATTTAGATCCACTTTTTTAGCGACATAGCCTTCATGCGTTCCCCAAAGGGTTGGCTCAAGCAGATAGTGAAAAAAGTTTCCAGGTCTTTTTGTGTTGAATTTGCATTTATATGGGCACTTCAAATCAAAAGGTGCTACATCTTCATTGCCTTCGCTTGCAGGAATTCCGGCATCCAAAATAAGGTCATATTTTGCAGTTTGTGGCATACCAGCAACAAGTCCTTCGATAATCTCATAGTTGCTTGATGCTTCAAGCCACGCCCTTTTCATCTCTTCTATATCTTTTGTAAGATCTTTTTTGTTTTGCTTCCAGGCTTTGTCATAATTGAAATGAAAAGCCTTTATATCTTCATAATAGTCATCTGCAATATCTTTAAGCTTTTTTGCCTCATTATACAGTTTTGTAGCATGCTCAAGCTCAAACTCTTTTACTTTGTTTATCCCGCTATCAGCTAAAAGAGTTCCTGAAAGAATAAAACCTGCAACCATTCCCATTACCATTTTTTTCATAATCTCTTCTCCTTTTTAAATTAATCTCTGCTATTTGCAATATTTCCTATCTCTTTATCAATCATAAAAAGACCTCTACCTTCTGTGCCAATAATCTCAAACTTATCTAAAATTCCTTTAAAGAGAGCCTCTTCTTCATGTTGCTCTGCGGTATACCACTGTAAAAAGTTAAATGTAGAATAATCTTTTAACTGTAAAGTAAAATCTACTAAATCAAAGATTTTTTGTGTGATAAACTGCTCATGCTTATATGTTTTTTCAAAAACTTCTTGCAATGAAGAAAACTCATTTTCAGGCGCTTTCATATCGGTTATAATGGCTTGTGCGCCAGTTTCATTGATATATTGAAAGAGTCTTTCCATATGCTCCATCTCTTCAGCTGCATGTTGATTTAAAAATCGAGCTGACCCTTCAAACCCTTTTGCCTTGCACCAAGCGCTCATCGCTTTGTAGATATTTGCCGATTCAAACTCCAGCATCATCTGCTCATTGAGTCTCTCATAAAGCTCTTTTTTTAACATGTCTATCCTTTTGATTGTTTTGGCAAAAATGCCTTAAGCAGCCCTCAAAAAAGGAGTAAGAATGAAACTGGCACTTGAGGGCTGCCTAAGGCATCTAAAAGATGCCTTAGAAAGAGTAATTGACAAAAATCCTTGTGTTGGTAAAATTATCTTTATTAATATCATCATCAACATCACTGTAAATGAGATTAAAGCTTAAATTATCATTGAACGCATAGCTGATATAGCCATCAAACTCCGTTGAATCAACATTGTTTGTATCAGTTAAATTCAAATATCCCGCACCAAAAGTTAGCCCTTCTACTCCAAAAGTGTCTAAATCAAGCTCAGCGTTTACATACCAAGCATCTGCATCCACTCCACCCTCAGCTAAAGTCAATACTTCGGCTGAAGTAAAAAACGGACCTCCACCAAAACCATTATCCGCTGCATTGTCATTGCTTTTATTGTAAGCAACTCCCAATGTAAAGCCTTTATACCCCGCACTAGCACTTACACCATAAATTGAAGCAGAATCAACACCGGATGCACTGTAGTTTTGATATGCATATTGCACTCCCAGCGCATATGAAACCCCGTTTACTTCACCTTCATAATTTGCATCTGCATAAAAAATCTTGTCAATCGCAAAGTCATTTAGGTAGTAATACCAAGCCGAAAGAGCTAGTCCTTCAATTCCCTCATACGTAATACTTGCAACTTGTACTCCATCATCACCATTTAAATCTTCAAAGCTTGAAGGGTTAGGCGCATCAACACCAGCCCATCGTTGCACTTGAGCTAAAATGATTGTAGTATCAGGCAGATCTTTATTGATTAAAAGAGCCGCTTCAAAGGTATTTGGAACCATTGCAATATCATCTGTATCGGCAAATGGCGTATCGATCTCTTGTCGACCGACTTTGATAGTTGTATTACCGAATTCTCCTAAAAGATAGGCTTCTCCTAAAATAGAATACGATTTGTTGTTTGCATCAAAAAAACCAAATCCTTCAGCCCCATCATTGATATGTCCAACAACATTTGTCGTATAAAAACTAGCTCCTGCACTTACTCCTTTAAAAGATTTTGTTTGAATATGAAGCTTTCCACCTGTTGCCAAATCCTGATTTGAATTATCATCAAACTGATACCCAACTCGAATATAGCCATCGATACTTTTTAAAAAGCTATTTTGCTTGGCTGATGGTATGTTTTCATCGGCATAAATTGTATTTCCCATCATTAAAACAGCAACAGCACTAAGTATTATCTTATTCATAATTTATTCTCCTTTTAAAAAATTGTATATTTGACATTTTATTTACCAAAATCAATTTTTTTATTAGAATAAGATTCATTATCATCTGTAATCGCTCTCTTTATTTTGTCTGCTAAATCATTTTTGCTATATTTTGCATATACTGCTGGAATCTTCTTCTTTTTTGCCTCTTTTTTAAAAACTTCCATTTTGTTGTGTGAAAGATAATCTGTTATAAAAACAACCATATCAATATCACTTGGAATTTTTCTTTTATAAAAATTTTTCTTTCTACAGTCAAAATGAATCACTTTCGTTGCACCAACTTCAAAAAGAGTAGATTTTATTTGTTTAACTTTATCTGCACCTATTACTAATACTCCCATAGTGCTCTTCCCCATATTTTAATAATGAAATTCATTTTCATCAAAAGTTTAAGAAATAATTACTTAATCAAAAATTAATATGAGAATAATTATCAATTTATTGCTAATATTATGAATCTATATATCCAAAATTTTTATTTTTTAACAAAAGTAATATTAAAGCACATATCAAAAGAATTTTTAGAATATGCTCATAACAAAGATTTTTACAAAAATGGGTAATTTTTTATTTTGTAGGAAGATTATTTAGTTTTACAAACATTGTTCATTTATAATTTATATTGCCCTTTTCCATTAATACTATAAATACTCTTAACTTTTGAAGATATATACATCCATTTTTTTAGCTTATTCAATACTCTTACTAAAAATTCCATCTCTCAACTCCAAAATTAATAATATTTATTTTCAATAAAAGTTTAAAGAAAAATAATTAATTATTCCTTAAAATGAAAATGATTATCGATTTAAGTAATATTTAACAAATTTTTATATATGATTTTGATAATTGTTATCATAATTAAAGTATGGGAAATAAATGATGCACATTGACAATTGTCTCAAAAGGCGAGGTTTAAAAGGAAAAAAAATCAAAGAAGCTATTGTAGAAATATTAAATAATTCTCAAAAACCTTTAAGTGCAGAAGAGATCCTTGCACGCATCGAAGAGTTTCCAGTAAGAAAACCATCATTAAATACCATATATCGCTCTTTAAAAGTTTTAACAGAATGCCAGATTATAAAATATATCATAATTGAAAATAGAAAACTTTATACCAAAAAAACATACAAATATGAAATTTGCCATTTATGCGGCCAAATATTATATTTTGAGGAATTAAAAAACGAAATCAAACTTTCACAAAGAAAACCTCACAGCATTGTATTTTATACAACATGTGAATTGTGTAAAAATTAAATTAATCAAAGGAAGAAAGAATGAAGAGACAAAGTTTGATCTTGGCATCTATTGTATTCTTGTCACACACTACATTTGCCCAAGTCATTCCCGGGCTCAACTCAAAAGGTGGGGGTATGGTTGTTCCGGAAGGCAAACTTAAAATAGGTATGAAGCATATCTACTTTCAACGAAAAAATATGTTTGATGGCACCCATGAAGTACAAAACAAAGAAAAGCTCAATGCTACAGCAAATATAACACTTTTGGGATTGCGTTATGGAATCATCAAAAATGGTGACATCCGTTTAATAATTCCCTATAAACAGGTTAAAGCCACTGCACAACTTGGAACCAATGATGTCGCCATTGATAACGGCGGAGTTAGCGATATAGCAATCATTGGAAAATATGTTTTGTTGCCAATGAGACAATATGGCTATCAAGTAGCTGTTGAAGCAGGAGTGAAACTGCCTACAGGAAAAACAGACAAAGGATTCAAAAAGGCTCCTCCTTTTGCACAAAATATCGCTACTCCATTGCCAACACAGCCTGGAACAGGTGGAGCCGAATATAAATTAGGATTAGGTTTTTCAAAATTGCTTGATTCTACCTGGCGAGTGGATGCTCATACTATGTACACTTATCGCCCAAAAGCAAAAAATGATTACGATTTTGGGAATGAAATCACTTTTGATATAGGAACAACAAAAGCGATTACAAAAAATTTAAATATAGGAATTGAATACAATTTCAAATACAACTCAAAAACTAATATGGGCAACGATACAAATCCAATTCTTCGTTCAAAACTTCCTTTTAAAGCATTTAGCGGAAGTGCTGGATATATTACTCCTCAAATTGAATTTTTACCATTTGACAAACCAAAACTTCATATAGGAGTCGGTATAAGTTTTTTAGCGCACTATAATCTCAAAGAGTACCAACCGCTTGAGAAAAGACGAGTGGTATTTCGAATTGGATATCTATTTTGAAAGGAAGAAAAATGTTGAAAAAAATTGTTGTATTTATGGCTTTGTTGGTTATAGGTGCCAATGCGGCTCAACTTGAAAAAATTGTTATAGCAGGACCATCTGCAAATGTTTCACATCCAATCTTTCATATGATTGAAAGCGGTGCATTGAAAAAGTATGCAAAAAAGATTGAGTTTCGCCTTTGGAAAAACCCTGATCAGCTAAGAGCGATGATTATTAATAAAGAGGTAGATTTTGTAGCAGTGCCAACGAACGTGGCTTCAATTTTGTATAACAAAAAGCAGCCAATTCAGCTCTTAAATGTTTCCATTTGGGGGATTTTGCATATTTTAGTTAGAGATAAAAATATAAATACCCTTGAGAAGCTAAAAGGAAAATCGCTTCTTGTTCCTTGGCGAGGCGATATGCCGGATATTGTTCTTAAAGCTATTATGAAACAAAAGAAATTAAGTTCTAAAGATATCCATCTTATCTATGTATCCAATCCAATGGATGCAGCTAGCCAGCTTATTATGAGACGACAAGACAATGCCCTCTTGCCAGAGCCTGCAACATCGATGGTGCTTAGAAAAACTCATTCTTTCCCAGTGAATATCATCGCTCCTGAACTTTACAGGGGTATTGATTTGCAAAAAGAGTGGGCAAAAGCTTTTAAAACAGAACCTAAAATCCCGCAGGCCGGTATGGCAGTTGTAGGAAAAATGAGAGAAAACAAAAAAATCGTTGAAGCTTTCGAAAAAGCCTACATTGAAGCTATGCAGTGGTATAAAAGCCATCCAAAAGAGGCAGGAAAACTTGTTGTGAAATATGTAAAAATGTTTACGCCAGAAGCTGTGGCAGACTCCATTAGCCATGTAAAAATGGAAGTTGTTAAAGCAAAAGAAGCAAAAAAAGATATTGAATTTTTCTTTGAAAAACTAAAAGAGCAAAGTCCAAAAATCATAGGTGGAAAACTTCCTGATGAGGAGTTTTACTACTGATGGATGCTCTTAAAAAAATCATCAAAGACTTTCCCAAATTCTTATGGAGTGGCTGGGGCTCCATAGCGGCTATTTTTCTCTTTATTGCAGCTTGGGATGTGGGCAATCAAATCTATGGGGATATGATTTTGCCCTCCCCTTTGCAAAGCTTTCAAAGTGTTTTAGAGCTGTTTCAAGACAAAGAGTTTTTAGACAATCTTTCTATTACGATTAATAGAGTGATTGTTGGATTTGGACTCTCTCTTTCAATTGGAACGCTCCTTGGCTTAATTGCCGGTTTTTTTATTACAGCCTCCGTTGCAAGCCGTCCAATTATTACAATTTTGATGGGAATGCCACCGATTGCCTGGATCGTTTTGGCGATGATTTGGTTTGGTATGGGAGATATGACAGTAGAATTTACTGTATTTGTAGCATCCATGCCAATAGTCTTTATCGGAGCTTTGCAGGGAACAAGAACGCTAGAGGATAAATTTGAAGAGATGGCAGATACTTTCAAAGTGCCAAAGTTGATGAAATTTACCGATATTTATCTGCCTCATATCTTCTCTTATATCTTTCCAGCTTGGGTCAGTGCTCTAGGAATGGCTTGGAAGATCGTTGTAATGGCGGAGCTATTGGCTACAAGCGATGGAATCGGCGCGGCTTTAGCGATGGCTAGAAGTCAGCTTGATACAAAAACAGCTCTTGCACTTGTTGTTATTATGATTGCTCTTTTAATGATTGTAGAGTATATCTTTTTAGAACCTATTAAAAAAGAAGTGGAAAAATGGCGCGATTGAAGGTAGAGCATTTGACATTTTCTTTTGGATATAAAACAATCCTTGAGGATATTAGTTTTGAAATAGATGAAGGAGAAGTTGTCTCAGTTGTAGGACCAAGCGGTGGAGGAAAAACAACGCTTCTTAGGCTTTGTGCGGGTCTACTGGATAGACAGGAAGGAACGATTGAAAATAGCTTTAAAACCCAGGCAATCGCCTTTCAAGATGCAAGATTGCTTCCATGGAAAAACGTACTTGATAATATCGCTTTTGGTCTCAAAGCTCAAGGAGTTTCTAAAAAGGAGCGAATAAAAAGAGCAAAAGAGATTGCTTTAAAATTTGATCTAGAAGAGGATGATTTTGAAAAATTTCCAAAAGAGCTAAGTGGTGGAATGAGTCAAAGAGTCTCATTTGCTAGAGCCCTTGTCACAAAGCCAGAGCTTCTTTTTTTAGATGAGCCCTTTTCAGCTTTGGATATTGGTCTCAAAAGAGAGCTGCAAAACCATTTGATTGAACTTATCGATAAAAAAGAAATTACTATTTTTTTTATAACACACGACTTAATGGAAGCAGTGAAACTGAGCGATAAGATTTTTGTACTTGAGCCAGATCCGGGTAGAATCGTTAAAACTTTCACAATCGATATTCCACAAAGCAAAAGAGATGATAGCTATGTTTACAGCGAAACTGCAAAGCTGTTACAAGATCCTTATATTATAGAAACGTTTGAACTGGAGTAAATATGGCAGCTACAAAACATTATGAATCCTATCCCAAAGGAAATTTTCCTACTTATCTTGCTTACGGTTTTCGCCCGGCCTTTTTGCTGATGCCTCCTTATATGATTCTTTCAATCCTTCTTTGGGTGCTTTATTACAATGGTTATATTGCTTTACCATTTATTGGTGATGGCATGAGCTGGCATATCTATGAGATGCTTTTTGGAGTAGGATTTTTGGGAATGGCTGCCTTTATTTTAACAGGAGCACCTGAACTTTTTCCAGGAGCCGTTCCAATTGTTGGAAAAAAGTTAGCCGCTCTTTTTGGATTTTGGATAGTAGGTAGAATTACCTTTTGGCTGATGGGAGTTCTTGGAGTATATCCGGCAGCGATTATTAACATAATCCTCTTTGCCTGGCTTACCTTTTTGGTTATCAAGCCAATCTTTAAAGACCCTGCTAAACGCCACGTCAGCATCGCCTATACCTTTATAGCCGTGCAAGTTGCACAAATTTGGTTCTTTTTAAGCGTTGCAGGAGTTGTAAAAACAGATCCTTTAGATGTTTTAAAGCTCAGCCTTGGAGTCTTTTTGATTCTTATTATTCTTGCGATTCGCAGAGTAAACACAGAAGCTGTTAATGAGATTTTAGAACACGAAGGATATGAAGAGATCTTTTTTGCAAGACCTCCGGCATATAACTTAACAATTTTTATGATCGCTCTTTTTAGCGCACTTGAATTTTTCTTTCCGCAAAATAGAGCATTAGGCTGGGTGGCTTTAGGCACAGCAAGTGCGGCTTTGGCAATTTTGAATGATTTTATCAATTATGAAGAGACAAATATTTTATTCAAAAAGCTTATTTTCTCCCTTGAACTCATTCCAGTTTTGATTGCAGTTGGTTACGGACTTATTGGCTATAACTACCTAAGTGGAATGAAACTTTTTAACGGAGATCTTTTGCATATGCTTACAACCGGCGCATGGACACTTTCGTTTTATGTGGTGATGATTGTTGTTACGATTGTTCATACTGGAAGAGATATCGCCAAAGCAAGAGACAATTTTATCTGTTTGGGAACAATTTCTATCGTCATCGCGGCACTGCTTAGGACAGCTGCTACCTTTTATCCTAAGTATTCTCAAATACTTTATATATTTTCTGCAGTTCTTTGGATACTGCCTTTTGTTGTTTATATGATACGCTATTTTAAATGGCTGATTACCCCACGGGCAGATGGACTACCAGGATAAACAGGTGAAAATTCGTAATTGCCAAAAACTACCCTGTAATTGTTTTCAATTACCAACTTCATAACCTCTTTGGAGTAATTGCCTCTATCTGCCAAATCGCCTATAAAGATTGGCTCTGCATTTTTTGGAAGCTTTTTTAAAAGTTTTTCAAAGGTAAAGATACAGCCGTGAATGTTACCTATTATCCAGTGTTGGTTTAAATTTATTATTTTTCACCTATTATTATCTATATTCAACAATTAATATTACTTAAAAATATCGAATTCAAATATATCCATTATCCTTTAATACTTTTCTAATAAACGTTGCTACTGGCATACCGCTTTTATCAGCATGCTCTTTTAGTTTTTCTTTTTCTTCGACAGTAAAACTTACAAACACTTTTTCTTTTTTCTTTTGATACTCATCCATCTTAGGACGACCTCCTCTGTACTTTTGCATATCTTTATGTGTGCTTATCTCTCTGTTTAGCTTTACATTTCCAAATTTTCCGCTCATTTCAACTCCTATTCAATTGTTTTTAATTGTTGTTTACTATTTTTAATTATTATTTACTATATTATATTATTTATAGCTATAAATAATTGTTTATAACTTTATATAAATCCTCTATAACTTTTTTTGCTTTCTTATACGCAAACGCCCTTATTCCTCCTTGTTTAGCAAGTTCAGTTATTCCTTTATTTTCATTAATGGCTGTTTGTAAAGCTACGCTTATAGGCATTTGAAAAACCTCTACATCAAATCCTAAAACCTCTTCAAAAACAAATTTAGCATCATTTACATCTTCTGGCTTCTGCACCATATTGGCTACCATCAAAATAGGCTTGCTATGTTCTTTGACTCTATTTAATGTATCTAATGTTCCTTGTACGCTTTCGAGTGTAGGAATGAATGGAATAATAACTAGATTGCTTCTTTCTATTGCCTGATCCAATTTAATATCATCAAATCCTCCAAAGTCAAACGCACTTCTTTCAGGAGTTTTGGGCAATTTTTTTTCTTTGACATCAACCTTTATAACTTTCTCAGGTAATCTCTCATACAAAGATCCATATGGATCGATTTCGACTCCTTTATAATCAAAACAGGTAATAAGCTGGTGTGCTATCAAACTTTTTCCAACTCCACCTTTGAAATTTGCGATTGTAATATTTTTCATATCTTTCCTCCAATATAGAGTCTATTAATTATATTTAATAACAATAAAAATAAGTTTAAAGATATAAAAAACTATTAGAAATGATTAATAATTGTTTTAATTATTGTTTTTTAGTAACCAAAAACGCTATTATCCAGTATTAGTTTAAATTTATTTTTACAATCCCATTCTCCTACTTTTTTGTTTTTTAAATTTTTCTTGCAACTCTTTTGCTTTTTCCTTTAATTCCTCATCTTTTATAGCTTCTATCTTTCCTCTTTTAACTAAATCGGTCAATTTTCTCTTAACTAATTGTTCATTCCAATCTTTATAATCACTATAAGAAAAATCCTCAAAAACTCGTTGATCATTTAGAGCTTTTTTTATTCTATCCGCATACTCCATTCCCGCCTTATCAAAATCAAACAATAAATCAATTTCACTTACTTTTGCTTTTTGATCTATTGCTTGAACATAAGCTTTTATAGCCTCTATCGTATTTTGGTTTATTTGTCCTTGTGTTGAGATAATAGCCACTTCTTTTGGATCAAGCTGTTTTAATTCAATATAACTCAATCCATCAATGTAACTTTCTGCTATGACAATACGCTTTATATTTTGGGGATTTTGTGGTTGAAGTATGGCAATACCTTTTTTGCCATTAATATAGCTTTTTGGTTGGTTTTCGGTTCTTTCTTTTAATCTTCTATCATATCCACATACTAAAAGGGCATTTTTGTCTTTTAGTTCAATATTTCTATCATTTAGAAGTTGTTCTGCTGTAAGATACAATGGAACGATTATATTACCCTCATTATCGCTTTTTATGCTATCTATATATGCTTTTAAAATATTTTTGTCTATTAATCGTTTATCTGTTAAATAACTATAATCATTCTCTTTTTTCGCCCTGTATTTGTTCCATTTATCGATTGCCTTATCGATATTGTAACTATGTATTGCTTCTTGAAGTTTTGGTATTTCGATATTTCTATTTGCGTTTTTGATAATATCTGCAATTTGCTTGTAATCTCTTATTCCTCTGTTAGCAAAAAAATTGTAAACATCGCCTCTATCTTGGTCATTCTGTGGATTAAAATATAAATACCTATCACCCTTTTTGTAAATAATGACTCTATCGCCTTGATCGTTTTTCATCACACGATAATTTTTTGATGATTTTGTTTTGTCGATTTGGTATCCTAAATTAGCTAAAAAGATAGATAAATCCTCTTTTTTGGCTTCTTTGATGATATTCAAAGCCTCTTGTCTTTCTTTTTCTTCTTTGGCTTTTTGTAGTTTTTTGGCTTCTTGTAAATTCAATTTTTCTTGAAGCTGTAATAGTGCTGGTATATCGTTTATAATCTCTTTAAAGCTCTTTCCTTGTTCTTTCAGAAGATAATCAATTATGTTGTAATTTCTATTATCCACCCTGATTCTATATTCATCATCTTTTTTGTGTATTTGCTCGGATTTAAGTTCAATTTTGTAGTATTGTGCAAGAGTTAAAGGGTGTATGGTTCTTTTAATCTCTTTCCAATCAATTTCTTGGGCTTTCATTGGTTCTCCCTCTTCACTAATGGCTTTAAAATCGGTAAGTTTTGCGTTATATACGCTATTTAAGAGTTTTGAAGTTTCTTTGAATGATAAATGAAGCTCTTTTAAACAAAAATCTACGATATTGTATTTTTTACGCCCCACTTTTATCTTATTATCATCTGTTACCTCATAACTATTCTTTGGAATAAATCCCATTGCTTCAAGTTCTTGTATCAATACTTCAGCTGTCAATACTTCTTTTAGAGTTTTTAAATCTAATTCTTTTTTAAATTGCTCTTGTTCTATTTCTTGTAATTTTGCGTCAAGATATGAAGTTAAAGGTTCTTCCTCTGGCAATTCTTTCTCTTCTTCATCTTCTGGCTGTTTTTGCGTTTGCT
Organism: Nitratiruptor sp. YY08-10; assembly: GCF_016629565.1. Lineage (NCBI taxonomy): Bacteria > Pseudomonadati > Campylobacterota > Epsilonproteobacteria > Nautiliales > Nitratiruptoraceae > Nitratiruptor > Nitratiruptor sp. YY08-10. The sequence goes on along the minus strand of NZ_AP023058.1, from coordinate 5,589 downwards.
GTGGTTCGTTGGTTTCTTTATTAACCGCTCCTATCGGAGCGTTAGGGGAAAAATTGGCTTTTTCTTGGTTTTTTATCCCATCTCTTTCTTTTATTTTCTGTTGGATTATTTCATTTGCTATTTTTTTAAATTCATCGCTTCCATTTACTTTGATATTTTCAAGCTTCCAGCCCTTTGCTATTGCCATATCAAGCATTATTTTGGCTTGTTCTTTGAGGTTTTTACCTTTGGCTACAATCTTATTGCCTTTATCGATTATTTTTATATTTTTCTTTTTATTTGCGATTAGCGTATAGCCTGTATTTTCGTATTTTTTTACAAAAAATCCTTTATGATTTGATAGTGGTATTTGATAGTTATATATGTCTTTTAATAATTTCTCTTGGTAAGATAGATAGTTTTTGATTTCTTCTTGTACTTGTGGCAAATACTCTCTTTGTTCAAATCTTTTGCGTGATAGTTCTACTCGTTTTTGGATTCTTTCAAGTCTTTTGGCTCTTACTGCCTTTAATTCCTTTAATATTTCATCAATGCTTCTTCTTGGAGCTGTTGGGAGTTTTATTTTTCTATTGTTCTGCAATATTGCCTGTTTAGCTAAATGAAAATGTTTTTGGCTGAATAGTTCTCCTTTAAGTCTTATTCCTTTTTTTTCATTTGGTAATTTGATAGATATATATGGGGTTTTTGCATTCTTTGAAGTTTTTATTTGTGCGTTTAGTTTTTGGGATAAATCATTTATGAGATCATCAAGATTGTTATAGTGCTGAATATTTGCGTATATGTAGTTTTCAATCGCCTTTTTCTTTTCATTTTGGGTTTTATATTTTTCAATATCAAAAATCTGGCTTCTATCTTCTTGTATGACTCTTCTATTTGATAAACTTTGTAAATTGTATTTTGTTTCTATCAACTCTTTGATTAATTCAATCTCTCTTGCTCGTCTTTTATGATCCCCTAAATCTAATCTCTGTTGTAACTTTGGGCTATATGTGGCAATTGCAATGTGTATGTGTGGTTTTCTTATTTCTCCTCTATGGTTTATCTTTTGTTTTGGCAAGTGGGCTTCTGCGTATGCTACATATTCATCATCATTGTAGCCTTTCAAATATTCTTTTATAAAATCTTCTGCTATCTCTTGAAGTTTTTCTATTGGAATTTCATCTTCCTCAAAAGATAAAACGATATTCCTATATGCTTCCTTGTAACCTTTTTTATTCGCCATCAGATAAGCTTTTTGGGTTACATTTAAATCTCCATAAAGTGGCACTCGTTTATCTTTTTTGTTTCTATCTCCTTTTTGTCCTTGTTCTAAATACTCTTTTATTCCTCCTTTTCTTGGCTTCTTATCAAAAATTACTAACATCTTTAATCCTTTTTTTATTATTAACCGATCCTATCGGAGCGTTAGGAAAAAAATCAATCTGTTAGCATTTCAAGTAGTTCTTTGATTTTTGATAGTTCCTCTAATATTCTGACATCAAGTTCTTTTTCTATATTTGCATATCGGGCTATTTGGTTTAAATTATTGCCAATCCTATTAAGTTCATAAATCAAATTTGATCTGAGATTTTCGCATTCTTCGCTTGTTACTTTATAGCTACCTGTAAGTAATACGCTACGGATAAATTCAGATAGATTTTTTACGCCATATTCATTGACGATTTTTTGAAATTGCTTTTTTTCACTTGGTGTTAACCTTGCAATTATCCGCTCGGTACGGGTCTCTTTTTCCATTTTCTTACTCCATTGAAATTCTTTTATTGCAAATTTGATGAATTAATGTAAGCCTGTTCATACAATCTAAAAATTTCTCTTGATTTTCTTGTTTGCATAAATGGCACTTTGATATTTTCGCTTTCCTGCTTGGTCGTTTTGATGTTGGATTATCAATTAAGACATAATCATCTTTATGGTAAATGCAAACATTCATATAATCTTTATGGTGAACTACAGCCTCATCAATATCAACTTTTTTATTGCAATAAGGACATACTCCATTATCTCTTTTATATAGATAATCTTTTACAAACTTGTTCCTTGTAACTCGCCTTGCGTAACTTATCCAATAATCATATAAGCCTTTTTGTAAGAAATATTGTTTAGCTTTACCATATGTGACAGATGGCTTCAACATTTTTTTCCCTTTTTGCTCGTTAGAGCAGTGTTTTTTAAGCCCCCTTGAGGGGGTTGGGGGTGAGCAAGCAAGAGCCTTGTAAGCGTTAGCGTTGACAAAAAATCTTACGATTTTTTGTCATACAAGGCGACTGCTTGCTATAATACATATAATATTATAGCGCAAAAGTGTTTAAAAACATACGAATGAATATTGAATGATTTATGAATGATAGATAAATGATTTTAATAACTTATTCAAATAAACTTTATTTTTCATTCATTATTCATTTATAAATCATCTGAATTTGATTCATTTTTCATTCAAAATTTGATATAATAGTAAAAAACAAAAAAAGGAAAAATAAATGAGCTTGATTGAAAAATTTGAAAAGAAAAAATACGAAATGGCAAAGCAATTTATCAAGGAAGGTAAAAAAAGCAAAGGGTTAAGATATTTAGCCGAAGATATTTTTTTATTATGGCAAAAGGGATTAAACAAAAAAGAAATATTAGAAATTATCAATCAAGAATTAGGAACTAACATAAAATTCAAAACCTTTGAAAGTTTTTTTTCAAGACACATCAAAAAAATGACAATTTCAAATACAACAACAAATAACACAACTGCTAACGCAGTTGCAGGGAAAAAAACACTTGAAACTAATTCTACAACTCCTAATCAAAGCCCAAAAGATGAAAAAAAAACAAAATTTGAAAAAAAAGATATAGAATCTACTAACAAAAACCAAAAAAAGGAGGAAAAAAATGTAGACATAGAAGAGATGATGAACAAAGACATAGACATAAGCGAATTTTTACCAGACTCTTACAAGTAAAAGGAGGTAATATGAAAATTGCAATTATAAACAATAGTGGAAATGTGGGAAAAACTACAATAGCAAGAGAAGTTCTTGGTACGAATATGCAAGGAACTATGATAGAGGTTGAAACTCACAATACAGGTAATCAAAAATATGAAAAAGTATTCAATAAATACTATCGAATAAATGCAACAGACATAGAAGAACTTTATACAAGGCTCGTTGAAAACGATGAAGTCGTTGTGGACATAGGAGCTTCAAATATATTGGATTTTTTAAGACAACTTGAAAACTTTGCTGGATTGGAATCTTTATTTGACATATTTTTAATTCCAACTACAAAAGATACAAAACAAATACAAGACACTTTAAAAACTATCCAAATATTGCTTCAAATAGGAATTAATCCTTCTCAAATCATAGTCATTGCAAATCGTGCAACGCCATCAAGCTTTGAAAAAGACTTTGAAATTTTGATAAATGCAAGTAAAAAAATTGGTTTTAAATTCAATAAAAATTTGATGATACGGGAAACATCTCTATTAAAAGATTTAGAATTGCTTGGAAAAACTTTAAGCGAAGTAGTAAACGATGATACGGACTATCGTAAAAAAATTATTGAAACAAAAGGCACTCCGGAACAAGCAAAATGGGTCAAAATGGATTTGGCAAAAATGGCTGGAAAAAAAGTATATGAAGATTTTAAAAGAGTATATGAAAATATAGTAGAAGGGGTTTAAAATGTTAACTGATTTAAACCAATTTGAAGCTTTATGGTCTGAAATAAGGCAATCTCAATATTTAACCGAAAAAGAGCTGGAAAGATTGGAAGAGCTTATAAAAGCTCTCCAATCTCTTATAAATGACATTTCTAATATAGATACAAATTTTAACAAAAATTTTACAAATATTATAAAAATTTCACAAAAAATTAACTATATATATCAAAAAATAAACGAATTGCAAGGCATGTTAGATAATAAATTTGATTCTTTTTTAAATGAAATATCCAAAGAACTTGATAGATTTGTAGAAAATATCGAATATGCTTCAACAAATTCTGCAAAGCAACTATCATATCAATTACAACATAATTACGATGAAATATCACAAAAATACGAAGATTTATTTACTCAAATACAAGTAAAACAAGAAGAAATAAACAAAGATATAATAAATCGATTTAATATATATTTAGAAAAATTAAAAGAAATTGCTAATAAAAAAAGTGAAACAATTAACGATGAAATAAAAAGGATTGATAATGAAATAGAAAAGATACAAAATTTTTCAAAAAAGGTTGAAAAAGATTTTTTTCATCTTCTTAAAAAAATTGATAAAAAAACAAATGAAAAAATTGAAGATTTTGAAAAACAAACATTTGTGCAACGATGGGGAGCTGTCGGAATTGCCTTAACTTTAGGGTTTGTAATTGGCGTAGGGGTAAATTTTGCCAATCATTGGAATTGGTATAGAGAAATCGCACAACAAAAATATTTGGCAATGCAAAAAGAAATGCAAGAAGAAAAGGAAAAATATCAAGAAAAAATCAGAGAAGTTGATAAATTTTTGGGAAATGGTATATATGAAGATTTTATTGAGAAACACAACATAAGACTTGCATATGGAAACAATGGAGAAAAATATGTAGCAGTTCCCATTGATAAATCAATAGAAGTTTATGAAAATCGTGATTATAGGATTATCCAATTACGATAATTGTAATTATAAAATAAATATTTTGTATTTATTTTATAGGGACGATATTAATAGATCGTCCTTTTCATTCTTTGTTTTTTTGATAAGACAAAAGAAAAATATACCTCAAAATAGCCCAAAATCAAACGCTATGCAATTTTTTTCTTTTTTTCAGTGAAATAATCATGTGAAGAAAAAAATCGCATATAATCAAAATTTGAACGTTTTTCCGCCAATATTTAACTTTTTCTGCACTTGCACCTTTTCTTTTTTCCGAAAAAAGGTGAAATTTTCCATTTTTTCGGCAATTCCTTATTTTTTCCCTAACCCTGCGTTAGCAGGGGTTTATTTCTGCCTAAAGAAGTCATAGGCTTTTAGAGCCTATGACTTCTTATATAGGCTTCATAAGAGCCTATATAAGAAATATATACCAAACCCCCCAAAAATACCACAAAATGTTTTCGCTAATTTCTTGTTGGGTAGTAAAATTTGATTTCAGATAGCCTGTTATATTTAATTGTATAATCACTATTTTTTTTGTTATTTTGATTAATTCTATGTTAAATTTTTTACCAACTTCTTTAAGTTCTTTTAGGAGTTTTGCTCTTTGGATTTCTATATTTCTTTGTGTTCCACCAACTCTTAGCTTTTTGAGAAGTTTGTTTATATTTATTTGATGTCCTGTTATGTATGTTAGTAGGTATCTTATTGTTGCTTTTGTAATACCATTTTTTAGATTTAAAATATCCTCCAAATAGTAGGAGTGAACCTCTCCCACTAAATCAAAGATTATAGTGGTGTAGCTGACAATATTGATTGATTATAGTTAATCGTTCTCATCCCTCCCTCTATTTGTATTTATTGAAAAATACTATTTACTTGAAAATTGAAGAAACCGAAAAGTGATGTTTTATGGGACTTCCAGCAGTCAATTTTCGTCATATTGCACACGCTT